>NZ_PQJY01000030.1:0-1959 GCF_002920195.1 Leclercia sp. LSNIH8
GGCACCGGCGCCCGGCAAGGTGGGCGGATTCCCACACGGCTCCGGCGCCCGGAAAGGGTGGGCGGATTTCCACACAGCACCGGCGCCCGGCAAGGTGGGCGGATTCCCACACGGCACCGGCGCCCGGAAAGGGTGGGCGGATTTCCACACAGCACCGGCGCCCGGCAAGGTGGGCGGATTTCCACACGGCACCGGCGCCCGGCAAGGTGGGGGGATTCCCACACGGCACCGGCGCCCGGCAAGGTGGGCGGATTCCCACACGGCACCGGCGCCCGGCAAGGTGGGCGGATTCCCACACAGCACCGGCGCCCGGCAAGGTGGGCGGATTCCCACACAGCACCGGCGCCCGGCAAGGTGGGCGGATTCCCACACGGCACCGGCGCCCGGCAAGGTGGGCGGATTTCCACACGGCACCGGCACCCGGCAAGGTGGGCGGATTCCCACACGGCACCGGCGCCCGGCAAGGTGGGCGGATTTCCACACAGCACCGGCGCCCGGCAAGGTGGGTGGATTCCCACACGGCACCGGCGCCCGGTAAGGTGGGCGGATTTCCACACGACAGCGGCGCCCGGCAAGATGGGCGGATTCCCATATCGACATGTATGTAGCTTGTGTTATCCGTGGATTGTGCAGCTCAGCGGGTCGCTGGTCGTATGGCGTAGTGTCCCCCGTAACCGGCCGCGTGCGGCCGCTAACTCGCAGTACGGCGCCGCGACCCGAAGGCGGGCCGCCGTTCCCGCGCGCAGGCGCGCGGCGCCCACTGCGCACCCCCGTGGGGGACATACGGCAGCTGTGTGGCGGTGAGCGGGATTAGGGCTTTGCAGGGAGGGGGCTGGGTCGGGCGATACGTTCAGCATTGCGGTTTCCGGCGATTTGCGGCCGGTGCCCGTTTAACTCCGGCGTGGTCGCCTTCCATGCCCTGACGGCATAAGAAAATAAAACCGCCATGCTGCGGTCATTCATGATTTTGTGGTGTAGCGATAAATAGTCATGCGAGAAACGTTGAAGCGCTTAGCAACTGCACCAACTGTCATTTCAGGATCAGCAAGTAAGATTCTAATTTGTTTAACATCTTCTTCAGAAAGTGACGGTTTTCTCCCTCCCACACGGCCCCTTGCGCGTGCAGCTGCAAGGCCTGAGCGCGTTCTTTCAATATTGCGGTTGCGTTCAAAGCTAGAGAATATCGCCATCAGATGAGTATAGATTTCCCCTATAACTGGCGCATTTGTGTCTATTCTGTCCTTGATGGCTATGAAAGTTATTCCGCGTTTCTTCAGGTCGTCGAGTAAAGTAATGACTTGACCCAATGAACCGCCGAGCCGATCTAGTGCCCAAACTACTAGGGTATCTCCCTCGCGCAATGCTTTCAGGCAGTTCTCCAGTTCCGGCGCACCTTTTTTGTCGCGCTTTGGGCCGCTACGTGAGGTCTGATCCTGATAGATTTGCTCACATCCAGCTTTTGTTAGTTCGTCAACCTGGTGCGCCACATCCTGAAGATGCGTAGATTTACGTGCATAGCCGATTTTCATTCTTTTCTCGCTAATTAGTTATGGGGTTATTGTTATGTTGATACAGTAACGAGTTTTGTTACATGAGGGGAGTCATTTTTCGGGAGAAGTCAGGACTTTTCAAGACTGTCACAAAAACCATCGTTTTTGATACATTAATTTAACCAATAGGTTGCAGATCAAATCGCCTGTAACAGCCTTTCTGGCTGTTTGTCGTTTTCAGAAGACGGCTGCACTGAACGTCAGAAGCCGACTGCACTATAGCAGCGGAGGGGTTGGATCCATCAGGCAACGACGGGCTGCTGCCGGCCATCAGCGGACGCAGGGAGGACTTTCCGCAACCGGCCGTTCGATGCGGCACCGATGGCCTTCGCGCAGGGGTAGTGAATCCGCCAGGATTGACTTGCGCTGCCCTACCTCTCACTAGTGAGGGGCGGCAGCGCATCAAGCG
>NZ_PQJY01000031.1:0-1705 GCF_002920195.1 Leclercia sp. LSNIH8
GGCGGTATTGCCTCCCGATGATTTAATTATCGGTGATTACGCCTTTAAAGTCAATACAAGTACGGAATTTATTTACATGTTTTTATGCCCGTCAGGGCATGGAAGGCGACCGCGCCGGACTCCACCGGACACCGGCCGCAAATCGCCGGAAACTGCGGGACTGACCGGAGCAACAGGCCAACCCCCCTTCCTGCTAAGCCATAACCCAGCCCGCCGCCACGCAGCTGCCGCACGTCCCCCACGGGGGTGCGCAGTGGGCGCCGCGCGCCTGCGCGCGGGTACAGCGGCCCGCCTGCGGGTCGCGGCGCCGTACTGCGAGTTAGCGGCCGCCGCGCGGCCGGTTACGGGGGACACCGCACCGTCACGGCCAGCGCCCCGCTGAGCTGCACAATCCACGGATAACACAATAGCGCACTGGCAAAGGATGCCGACGCCTGAAGGGCGTTGGCACCCCGAAGGGGCGGGGCGAGACGGGAACCGGCTCGATGCGCAGCACAGCAGAGCGGCCCCGAAGGGGTAACGCCCTGTGTGGCATCAGGATTTAGCGCAATGGCAGAACATGAGCTGGAGAGATCACCGGCAAGCAGCAGCAAAGGGGCGGCGCAGCCGCCCAGATGGCTGTTTGCCGATACCGGCGATTAATTAGAGCGGTGTTTAATATCCCCCGCGTGGCGGGGGACTAGGTTTCAGCAAGTCATGTTAAATACGTGTCCGTCATGTAAACTGAAATCCCCAATAAACAGATCCCGCGCATAGGCTACGATGTCAAAATATCGGGCTACGGATTCAGGAATTTCATTCAGTAGACCGCTATCATTCAGGTATTCCTCTGCAAAAGTTTCTTCGTCCTTAGCTTCGCCCATATAGGCATCTCTAAACAGGTCGAAATCAGTGCTATTAAACAGATCAACAAAGGCCACAAACGCCGCTTCGTTTCCTTCCTCGCGGGCTTGTTTAAAGCCGTTAATAAAATCCCAGTTGATATGGCACTCTGACGCCATATCAGACGGAATACCCTCCCAATCCTGGAACATAAATTCTGGATCAGCCTCATTTGCGTGTAACTCGCGGCAGCGCTCGTAAAACTCCTCTGAGCTATCAAAATCGGTCAGATCGAGCCAGGCTCCCGCAATGCTTCCGCAGTTGTATTTATGGTAAGTGCCAACATAAACAGAAGGGGTCGTAATATCAGTCATGGTGTACTCCTTAAAGCGCCGATACCGGCAATTTTTCGGGCGGCGGTATTGCCTCCCGATGATTTAATTATCGGTGATTACGCCTTTAAAGTCAATACAAGTACGGAATTTATTTACATGTTTTTATGCCCGTCAGGGCATGGAAGGCGACCGCGCCGGACTCCACCGGACACCGGCCGCAAATCGCCGGAAACTGCGGGACTGACCGGAGCAACAGGCCAACCCCCCTTCCTGCTAAGCCATAACCCAGCCCGCCGCCACGCAGCTGCCGCACGTCCCCCACGGGGGTGCGCAGTGGGCGCCGCGCGCCTGCGCGCGGGTACGGCGGCCCGCCTGCGGGTCGCGGCGCCGTACTGCGAGTTAGCGGCCGCCGCGCGGCCGGTTACGGGGGACACCGCACCGTCACGGCCAGCGCCCCGCTGAGCTGCACAATCCACGGATAACACAATAGCGCACTGGCAAAGGATGCCGACGCCTGAAGGGCGTTGGCACCCCGAAGGGGCGGGGCG
>NZ_PQJY01000032.1:0-1628 GCF_002920195.1 Leclercia sp. LSNIH8
AAATGAATACCAAGTCTCTGAGTGAACACGTAATTCATTACGAAGTTTAATTCACGAGCATCAAACTTAAATTGAAGAGTTTGATCATGGCTCAGATTGAACGCTGGCGGCAGGCCTAACACATGCAAGTCGAACGGTAGCACAGAGAGCTTGCTCTCGGGTGACGAGTGGCGGACGGGTGAGTAATGTCTGGGAAACTGCCTGATGGAGGGGGATAACTACTGGAAACGGTAGCTAATACCGCATAATGTCGCAAGACCAAAGAGGGGGACCTTCGGGCCTCTTGCCATCGGATGTGCCCAGATGGGATTAGCTAGTAGGTGGGGTAATGGCTCACCTAGGCGACGATCCCTAGCTGGTCTGAGAGGATGACCAGCCACACTGGAACTGAGACACGGTCCAGACTCCTACGGGAGGCAGCAGTGGGGAATATTGCACAATGGGCGCAAGCCTGATGCAGCCATGCCGCGTGTATGAAGAAGGCCTTCGGGTTGTAAAGTACTTTCAGCGAGGAGGAAGGCATTGCGGTTAATAACCGCAGTGATTGACGTTACTCGCAGAAGAAGCACCGGCTAACTCCGTGCCAGCAGCCGCGGTAATACGGAGGGTGCAAGCGTTAATCGGAATTACTGGGCGTAAAGCGCACGCAGGCGGTCTGTTAAGTCAGATGTGAAATCCCCGGGCTCAACCTGGGAACTGCATTTGAAACTGGCAGGCTTGAGTCTTGTAGAGGGGGGTAGAATTCCAGGTGTAGCGGTGAAATGCGTAGAGATCTGGAGGAATACCGGTGGCGAAGGCGGCCCCCTGGACAAAGACTGACGCTCAGGTGCGAAAGCGTGGGGAGCAAACAGGATTAGATACCCTGGTAGTCCACGCCGTAAACGATGTCGACTTGGAGGTTGTGCCCTTGAGGCGTGGCTTCCGGAGCTAACGCGTTAAGTCGACCGCCTGGGGAGTACGGCCGCAAGGTTAAAACTCAAATGAATTGACGGGGGCCCGCACAAGCGGTGGAGCATGTGGTTTAATTCGATGCAACGCGAAGAACCTTACCTACTCTTGACATCCAGAGAACTTGCCAGAGATGGCTTGGTGCCTTCGGGAACTCTGAGACAGGTGCTGCATGGCTGTCGTCAGCTCGTGTTGTGAAATGTTGGGTTAAGTCCCGCAACGAGCGCAACCCTTATCCTTTGTTGCCAGCGGTTAGGCCGGGAACTCAAAGGAGACTGCCAGTGATAAACTGGAGGAAGGTGGGGATGACGTCAAGTCATCATGGCCCTTACGAGTAGGGCTACACACGTGCTACAATGGCGCATACAAAGAGAAGCGACCTCGCGAGAGCAAGCGGACCTCATAAAGTGCGTCGTAGTCCGGATTGGAGTCTGCAACTCGACTCCATGAAGTCGGAATCGCTAGTAATCGTAGATCAGAATGCTACGGTGAATACGTTCCCGGGCCTTGTACACACCGCCCGTCACACCATGGGAGTGGGTTGCAAAAGAAGTAGGTAGCTTAACCTTCGGGAGGGCGCTTACCACTTTGTGATTCATGACTGGGGTGAAGTCGTAACAAGGTAACCGTAGGGGAACCTGCGGTTGGATCACCTCCTTACCTTAAAGAACCTGCCTTTG
>NZ_PQJY01000033.1:0-1387 GCF_002920195.1 Leclercia sp. LSNIH8
GCTATGGCCATGGTGCGTGCGTTGAACAGGATGACAAAGGCTGGGATGCCAGAAAGCGTGCGTATTGCCTGAAAATCCAGCCAGCTACAGGGTCGTTCGCAAGAAATCTTATTTATTCAACAAAGCCGCACTGGAACTGACAGAAGAACAAAGGCGTTTTCTGAATAGTATGCTCGATGAGGCTGAGGATTGTTCTGGGGATGAGCAGTAATTGTCAGTGTACTTTTATAAAAACACTCCTCTGGTTTCTGAAGTCTGTACTGACCGAAAGAGTAAGTGTGCTTCTAAAAGCACACTATGATATTCCAATCAACCAGGGCGTATAGATGCTGATCAGTTAAATACCATCCCACCATCAATAATGAGTGCCTGACCTGTCATATAATCTGAATCCACACCGGCCAGATAGGAAACACATGCCGCAACATCCTCTGATTCAGAAATGCGTCCGAGGGCAACATTTTTCGCCCACTGCTGAAGGCCCCATTCCAGAGACTGGCCATTTTCATCTGCGACTTTTTGTGCGATACCATTCATCATAGGGGTGCGAACAATTCCCGGGCAATACGCGTTCACAGTAATCCCAAATTTCGCCAGATCTTTTGCAGCTGTCTGAGTTATACCGCGAACAGCAAACTTTGTAGCGCCGTAGACGGCCAGATCAGGGTTACCCACTTGGCCTGCCTGCGATGAGGCGTTGATTATCTTACCGATAATGTCCCCCGTTTTTGCCGGAGTACGCTGCTTAAAGTACTTCACAGCGGCCTGAATACCCCAGTACACACCTCCTACGTTAACATCAAAGACTTTACGGTAAATTTCTGGAGTAATTTCCTCAATTGGTGTCGTTGGGCCAAGACCGGCATTATTAACCATAACATCCAGGCGGCCAAACTTTGCAACGACTTTATCCACTGCTGCAAAAACTTGTTCGCGATCTGCGACATCCGCAGCTACTGCCAGTGCCTCGCCACCCATTTCT
Organism: Leclercia sp. LSNIH8; assembly: GCF_002920195.1. Taxonomy (NCBI): domain Bacteria; kingdom Pseudomonadati; phylum Pseudomonadota; class Gammaproteobacteria; order Enterobacterales; family Enterobacteriaceae; genus Leclercia; species Leclercia sp. LSNIH8. The sequence goes on from NZ_PQJY01000033.1 coordinate 983, forward strand.
TCAATAAGCCTCACCGTTTCATGTGCCGTTTCGCCATTGAAGTCCAGACTACCGATACGAAATCCATCTTTCGCCAGACGGAGAGCGATTGCTTTACCAATTCCCTGCCCCGCACCAGTAACAACAGCTACTTTATGTTCTGTACTCATCGTTTCTCTCTTTGAACTCGTTTCAGATATACCGAATTCATAGTAGTCCAATATCACTATATGCACATTAGCTTTTATTATCAGTGCACAGTTTTTTTCGATTAGAAACATATCACCTAATATATACATGGCTTTGTTGAATAAATCGAACTTTTGCTGAGTTGAAGGATCAGATCACGCATCCTCCCGACAACACAGACCATTCCGTGGCAAAGCAAAAGTTCAGAATCACCAACTGGTCCACCTACAACAAAGC
>NZ_PQJY01000034.1:0-1242 GCF_002920195.1 Leclercia sp. LSNIH8
TAACTTTGTTTTAGGGCGACTGCCCTGCTGCGTAACATCGTTGCTGCTCCATAACATCAAACATCGACCCACGGCGTAACGCGCTTGCTGCTTGGATGCCCGAGGCATAGACTGTACAAAAAAACAGTCATAACAAGCCATGAAAACCGCCACTGCGCCGTTACCACCGCTGCGTTCGGTCAAGGTTCTGGACCAGTTGCGTGAGCGCATACGCTACTTGCATTACAGTTTACGAACCGAACAGGCTTATGTCAACTGGGTTCGTGCCTTCATCCGTTTCCACGGTGTGCGTCACCCGGCAACCTTGGGCAGCAGCGAAGTCGAGGCATTTCTGTCCTGGCTGGCGAACGAGCGCAAGGTTTCGGTCTCCACGCATCGTCAGGCATTGGCGGCCTTGCTGTTCTTCTACGGCAAGGTGCTGTGCACGGATCTGCCCTGGCTTCAGGAGATCGGAAGACCTCGGCCGTCGCGGCGCTTGCCGGTGGTGCTGACCCCGGATGAAGTGGTTCGCATCCTCGGTTTTCTGGAAGGCGAGCATCGTTTGTTCGCCCAGCTTCTGTATGGAACGGGCATGCGGATCAGTGAGGGTTTGCAACTGCGGGTCAAGGATCTGGATTTCGATCACGGCACGATCATCGTGCGGGAGGGCAAGGGCTCCAAGGATCGGGCCTTGATGTTACCCGAGAGCTTGGCACCCAGCCTGCGCGAGCAGCTGTCGCGTGCACGGGCATGGTGGCTGAAGGACCAGGCCGAGGGCCGCAGCGGCGTTGCGCTTCCCGACGCCCTTGAGCGGAAGTATCCGCGCGCCGGGCATTCCTGGCCGTGGTTCTGGGTTTTTGCGCAGCACACGCATTCGACCGATCCACGGAGCGGTGTCGTGCGTCGCCATCACATGTATGACCAGACCTTTCAGCGCGCCTTCAAACGTGCCGTAGAACAAGCAGGCATCACGAAGCCCGCCACACCGCACACCCTCCGCCACTCGTTCGCGACGGCCTTGCTCCGCAGCGGTTACGACATTCGAACCGTGCAGGATCTGCTCGGCCATTCCGACGTCTCTACGACGATGATTTACACGCATGTGCTGAAAGTTGGCGGTGCCGGAGTGCGCTCACCGCTTGATGCGCTGCCGCCCCTCACTAGTGAGAGGTAGGGCAGCGCAAGTCAATCCTGGCGGATTCACTACCCCTGCGCGAAGGCCATCGGTGCCGCATCGAACGGCCGGTTGCGGAAAGTCCTCCC
>NZ_PQJY01000035.1:0-1189 GCF_002920195.1 Leclercia sp. LSNIH8
AGCCCACACGAGTATTGAGCATAGTCGAGATTGGTGCAGATCACTTCTGATATTGAACTGTCAGGAGCTGGCTGCACAACAGCCATTACGCCCAATCAACTGGTGCAGTCGTCTTCTGAAAATGACAATCGTGCCACCGGCTCCAGGTCTTATCGAACAGCTCAGACACATGGTCCAAATGCTGGTCGATCCGTTCGGCCAGTTTTTCGATGGCCTCTTGCTTGAGCTTGTCACTTTCCCTGAACTCGATGTTCAAGGCCCTGGCCACCTGGTTGAGGTTCCGGCCGATAGCTCCAAGCTGCCGGCACGATTCCCGTACGGTGTTCACTTCTTCATCAGTGAGGACCGGCATCCGGTTCAACGACCGCAGTCATTTCTGTACCTAAACAGTCCTGCGAATATGTGAGTTTTGACCTAATGAGCCACAAAAACTCATTTTCGCCCACGATAATTTTTCTACTTCCTTTCTTTGGAATGCTCATTTCAATATTCACATAACGTCGCTATCAATCGCGGAAAAGGCGTAGTGCGCGAAGCGAACGAAGCTTTTTGCCGTCGATTGCATAGCTTTGTTAACCCTTTTTCCAAATTTGATAGCAATAGTTAATGTTTGAAGTAAAGTGTTGCTCAAAAACAACTTCGAAGGTATTTGGAATACTCGGGAAGAAAACATCCCCCTCTGGCTCGATGTCGATCGTCGATAAGTGGAGCGTAGAGGCCATGGGTAATGTTTCTCGGTAAATTTCTCCGCCACCAGACACTATAACGTGACCGGTGAATTCAGCTAGCCTGTCCATGGCCTCTTCGATTGACTGAAATACAACTACATTGTCATCATTTGATGTCCAACCTGAGCGGGTAACGACCGCGTATTTCCTATTGGGGAGTGCGCCCATAGATTCAAACGTCTTGCGACCCACCAGAAGCCACTGATTGTAGGTCAATGCTTTAAAAAGTAGCTGCTCCCCTTTCGCGGACCAGGGTATGTCTGGACCGCAACCAATCACGCCGTTTTTCGCTTTCGCAGCCATCAATGATACTTTCAAGGTTCTCATCCTGGGTTAACTTTGTTTTAGGGCGACTGCCCTGCTGCGTAACATCGTTGCTGCTCCATAACATCAAACATCGACCCACGGCGTAACGCGCTTGCTGCTTGGATGCCCGAGGCATAGACTGTACAAAAAAACAG
>NZ_PQJY01000036.1:0-1156 GCF_002920195.1 Leclercia sp. LSNIH8
GTGTCATTTTCAGAAGACGACTGCACCAGTTGATTGGGCGTAATGGCTGTTGTGCAGCCAGCTCCTGACAGTTCAATATCAGAAGTGATCTGCACCAATCTCGACTATGCTCAATACTCGTGTGCACCAAAGCGAGGTGAGCATGGCGACGGAGGCTCTGTTGCAAAGATTGGCGGCAGTCAGAGGTAGGCTGTCGCTCTGCGCCGATCAGGCGGCTGCTGCGAAATGGTGGTTGAGCATGCCCATGGCCTCCGTCAGCGCCGAGGGCCCAATGCCAAAAGCTCTCTCCACAAGGCGCACCTCGCCCCTGATGCCGGGCTGCAGGCACCAGGGGCGAGCCTGTCCTTTGCGCAGGGCTCGCATGACTTCGAATCCCTTGATCGTGGCATAGGCCGTGGGGATCGATTTGAAACCGCGCACCGGCTTGATCAGTATCTTGAGCTTTCCGTGATCGGCCTCGATCACGTTATTGAGATACTTCACCTGCCGGTGGGCCGTCTCCCGGTCCAGCTTTCCTTCGCGCTTCAATTCGGTGATCGCTGCACCATAGCTCGGCGCTTTGTCGGTATTGAGCGTGGCAGGCTTTTCCCAGTGCTTCAGGCCTCGCAGGGCCTTGCCCAGGAACCGCTTCGCTGCCTTGGCGCTGCGGGTCGGCGACAGGTAGAAATCGATCGTGTCGCCCCGCTTGTCGACTGCCCGGTACAGGTAGGTCCACTTGCCCCGCACCTTGACGTAGGTTTCATCCAGGCGCCAGCTCGGATCAAAGCCACGCCGCCAGAACCAGCGCAGCCGCTTCTCCATCTCCGGGGCGTAGCACTGGACCCAGCGATAGATCGTCGTATGGTCGACCGAAATGCCGCGTTCCGCCAGCATTTCCTCAAGGTCGCGATAGCTGATCGGATAGCGACAATACCAGCGCACCGCCCACAGGATCACATCACCCTGGAAATGGCGCCACTTGAAATCCGTCATCGTTCCGTCCGTCCAATCTCCGCCAAGCATGCTCAAGCTTCACGATTTTTGCAACAGAGCCCACACGAGTATTGAGCATAGTCGAGATTGGTGCAGATCACTTCTGATATTGAACTGTCAGGAGCTGGCTGCACAACAGCCATTACGCCCAATCAACTGGTGCAGTCGTCTTCTGAAAATGACA
>NZ_PQJY01000037.1:0-1068 GCF_002920195.1 Leclercia sp. LSNIH8
GGCTTTGTTGAATAAATAAGATTTCTTGCGAACGACCCTGTAGCTGGCTGGATTTTCAGGCAATACGCACGCTTTCTGGCATCCCAGCCTTTGTCATCCTGTTCAACGCACGCACCATGGCCATAGCTTCCGCTACCTGACCATCGTAGTCACGCAGCGTCAGTGAATCTCCCAACAACTGCTTCATTCTGTACATTGCCGTTTCCGCTATCGAGCGACGGTTATATTCCGTTGTCCATTTCCACCGTGCATTGCTTCCGCTCAGCCGCTGATTAGCAACGGCACGGTTGCGGTCTGCGTACTCACCGGGCCAGTAACCTGCTCCTTTTCGGGGAGGAATAAGCGCGCTGATTTTTTTGCGGCGCAGTTCATCGTGACAGAGCCGGGTATCGTAAGCCCCGTCTGCCGCGGCTGCCCTGATTTTTCTGTGAGTCTGCCGGATAAGGCCCGGGAAGGCTTCTGAGTCCGTGACGTTATTCAGCGACAGGTCTGCACAGACAACTTCATGTGTGTTGCTGTCAACAGCAAGATGCAACTTTCGCCAGATACGACGGCGCTCTTTGCCGTGCTTTCTGACTTTCCATTCGCCTTCACCAAAGACCTTCAGCCCGGTGGAATCAATCACCAGGTGTGCGATTTCACCCCGGGTGGACGTTTTGAAACTGACATTAACCGACTTTGCCCGCTTACTGACACTGGTGTAATCCGGGCAGCGCAACGGAACGTTCATCAGGGCAAAAATGGAATCAATAAAACCCTGCGCAGCCCGCAGGGTCAGCCGGAATACGCGTTTAATCACCAGAACGGTGGTGATGGCGAGATCAGAATAGCGCTGGGGCCTTCCTCGTGATGAAGGCGTTGCCGACTCATACCAGGCCTGAATCGCCTCATCATCCAGCCAGAAAGTGAGGGAGCCACGGTTGATGAGAGCTTTGTTGTAGGTGGACCAGTTGGTGATTCTGAACTTTTGCTTTGCCACGGAATGGTCTGTGTTGTCGGGAGGATGCGTGATCTGATCCTTCAACTCAGCAAAAGTTCGATTTATTCAACAAAGCCATGTATAAAGCC
>NZ_PQJY01000038.1:0-1086 GCF_002920195.1 Leclercia sp. LSNIH8
AAAACCTACGGTGGTTCTGCTCGTGCATTCGACCAGATCGATAACGCACCAGAAGAAAAAGCTCGTGGTATCACCATCAACACTTCTCACGTTGAATACGACACCCCGACTCGCCACTACGCACACGTAGACTGCCCAGGCCACGCCGACTATGTTAAAAACATGATCACCGGTGCTGCGCAGATGGACGGCGCGATCCTGGTTGTTGCTGCGACTGACGGCCCAATGCCTCAGACCCGTGAGCACATCCTGCTGGGTCGTCAGGTAGGCGTTCCTTTCATCATCGTGTTCCTGAACAAATGCGACATGGTTGATGACGAAGAGCTGCTGGAACTGGTAGAAATGGAAGTTCGTGAACTTCTGTCCCAGTACGATTTCCCAGGCGACGATACCCCAATCGTTCGTGGTTCTGCTCTGAAAGCGCTGGAAGGCGAAGCTGAGTGGGAAGAGAAAATCATCGAACTGGCTGGCTACCTGGATTCTTACATCCCGGAACCAGAGCGTGCTATCGACAAGCCGTTCCTGCTGCCAATCGAAGACGTATTCTCTATCTCCGGTCGTGGTACCGTTGTTACCGGTCGTGTAGAGCGCGGTATCATCAAAGTTGGTGAAGAAGTTGAAATCGTTGGTATCAAAGAGACTGCTAAGTCTACCTGTACTGGCGTTGAAATGTTCCGCAAACTGCTGGACGAAGGCCGTGCTGGTGAGAACGTTGGTGTTCTGCTGCGTGGTATCAAGCGTGAAGAAATCGAACGTGGTCAGGTTCTGGCGAAGCCAGGCTCAATCAAGCCACACACCAAGTTCGAATCTGAAGTGTACATCCTGTCCAAAGACGAAGGCGGCCGTCATACTCCGTTCTTCAAAGGCTACCGTCCACAGTTCTACTTCCGTACTACTGACGTGACCGGTACCATCGAACTGCCAGAAGGCGTTGAGATGGTAATGCCAGGCGACAACATCAAAATGGTTGTTACCCTGATCCACCCAATCGCAATGGACGATGGTCTGCGTTTCGCAATCCGCGAAGGCGGCCGTACCGTTGGCGCGGGTGTTGTTGCTAAAGTTCTGGGCTAATTAATTAGCGGG
>NZ_PQJY01000039.1:0-820 GCF_002920195.1 Leclercia sp. LSNIH8
GGCACTGTTGCAAATAGTCGGTGGTGATAAACTTATCATCCCCTTTTGCTGATGGAGCTGCACATGAACCCATTCAAAGGCCGGCATTTTCAGCGTGACATCATTCTGTGGGCCGTACGCTGGTACTGCAAATACGGCATCAGTTACCGTGAGCTGCAGGAGATGCTGGCTGAACGCGGAGTGAATGTCGATCACTCCACGATTTACCGCTGGGTTCAGCGTTATGCGCCTGAAATGGAAAAACGGCTGCGCTGGTACTGGCGTAACCCTTCCGATCTTTGCCCGTGGCACATGGATGAAACCTACGTGAAGGTCAATGGCCGCTGGGCGTATCTGTACCGGGCCGTCGACAGCCGGGGCCGCACTGTCGATTTTTATCTCTCCTCCCGTCGTAACAGCAAAGCTGCATACCGGTTTCTGGGTAAAATCCTCAACAACGTGAAGAAGTGGCAGATCCCGCGATTCATCAACACGGATAAAGCGCCCGCCTATGGTCGCGCGCTTGCTCTGCTCAAACGCGAAGGCCGGTGCCCGTCTGACGTTGAACACCGACAGATTAAGTACCGGAACAACGTGATTGAATGCGATCATGGCAAACTGAAACGGATAATCGGCGCCACGCTGGGATTTAAATCCATGAAGACGGCTTACGCCACCATCAAAGGTATTGAGGTGATGCGTGCACTACGCAAAGGCCAGGCCTCAGCATTTTATTATGGTGATCCCCTGGGCGAAATGCGCCTGGTAAGCAGAGTTTTTGAAATGTAAGGCCTTTGAATAAGACAAAAGGCTGCCTCATCGCTAACTTTGCAACAGTGCC